>NZ_CP116605.1:0-5589 GCF_028335765.1 Streptococcus sp. HN38
AGTAAAGGCTGATGTTATGACTTTAGGCGGTGGAGCAATAGCATTAGCAGGAACAGGAGCAGCCGCCGCATCTGCATTGCCTATTTTAGTAATTGGATTAGCAGCGGTTTTAATATTGGGTCTGACAGTTACGAATTGGAATGATATAGCAGCATTTGGGAACCAGGTTGCATTAGAATTAGAAGCAGCTGGATATGCTTATACAGATTTTGTTTCGGGTACAGCTATTCGGATTGATAATAATTTTAAAAAAGCCGCTTTAGAAGTCTATGGTCGAACTGGTCCAACTATTTCAAAATATTATAAATCCGTTGATTATTCTGGGGGGACAGTAGTAAATATTGGTCGTTTGGATACTCCAGATAGATTAGATGCGATTGATTATTTGGAATATATGGATCATGATTTTCCTTATTCGGAGAATGTGGTGAATGGAATTTATGATAGTTCAAATATATTTTTAAGTAATGCAGAACAATCAAAATGGAACGCATTGAATAGTGACTATACAGGAGTAAATCAGTATGTTTTAAGTTCTATTACAGTTATTACTTCTTTTGAACCAACAACAGCTAAAGTCGCTTATTTTGATTTGATTAACATGGGAACCCAAAAAGAAATAAGAGATAACTCAGGCAATTTAACAGGACTGATTTTGACTTTAACTGCTAGTGAGGTTGAAGACTTTGTTGGTTCAAAAGACCATGTTACTAAATTCGCGACAGCAATAGCTTCAGATGCACCAGTGACTATAACAGATGTATCGATACCAGAATTGAATATAGGGAAAGTTAGAGAGGAGATAAGTACAGGAAATATGATGCAGACAGCGATTTCTACACCACAGATAGAACAGTATATAAACACTGCTTTCCCAGCTACATCTACAACAGTCACATTTGACAATTTGGCAGATGTAACTGGAGCAACTTTGACAAATATAGGTGCTATTTCCGACTACACCTTAACAGATCAGCAAGTAAATGATTTAGCAAAGGTGAGAGATGGAACTATAACAAGTACAGGAGCTATTGCAGGGGCTACAGCACCTGCAGGGCTTGATTGGCTGTCGAAACTATGGGAGTGGCTTAAAAAGCTCTTAGATGCGATTTTAGGGCTTCCTGCGGCTATCCTAGCAGGTTTGCAAGCATTTTGGGATAGTTTGATTAAATGGCTGACAGACATCTGGACAGCAATTAAAGCTATTCCAGGAGCAATTTCTAAGGCTTGGACTGATGCTCTGACTTGGGCTTTCGGAGTTGACCAGACCTGGTTAGATGCAAGGATTAAAAATCTAAGATTAGCATTCAATAGCAAATTTCCAAATATTCAAGCCTTTAATTATCGTTTTGGCGATAAGTCGGCATTTGATGATATTAGAATTACTCTACCAGGTTTTGGCACTCATGCAGTTGTGTCTGGTAGTGCTATGACGGCCTTTGCCGTCAAGGCTAAGCCTTTCATTAGTGGCATATTCTATTTGCTGACGGCTTTGTTTTTTATGCGTAAATTCTACAAGGTTTCGGAGGATTAAAGATGTTACAGGGTCTTATAGATATGTGTGTAGGCTTGTTAGAATGGCTTATAGGTTTAATTCCACGAATAACATTTTTTGAGGGATTTGCATCAGCTGTATCTAGCATTTACGGAGTTTTATATGAGGCATCCGTAATAATTCCATTTTCAGATTTATTTATTTGTATCGGTGTCATTTCCGGCTTTTATGTGACTTTATTTGTAATTAAGTGTATCAACTGGATTGTTCACCGCATACCGATTTTGAATTAAAGAAAACGACAAAGAAAAAAGCGTCTGCATGCTTGCGGGCAAGCTGCAGCGCTTTTCTGGAGGAGATATGAAAATTAAAAAAAGGAGCGGTGAACAACGCTTTGAAACACTATCAAATAAATCATTTTGGCTGAAATTCTTGATATTTTTCGGTTGCCTATTTCACGACATTTTTTCAAGAATTAAGAATGGTCAAGATTTCAGGGAATACGGTTTGACATTGTATTGTGGGCGACAGGGAGCAGGGAAAACAATGGCAATGACCGAGTACTTGGAACGAATGCGGAAGAAGTATCCTAAAGCCATTATCTGTACGAATTTTGGTTATGTTCATCAAACTTTACCCATGACCGACTGGAAACAGATTTTTACAGTTCGCAACGGTTTGGACGGTGTTATTTTTGCCATCGATGAAATCCAAAACGAATACAACTCGGCCAGCTGGAAGAACTTCCCAGAGGGCTTGTTGGCAGAGATTACCCAACAGAGAAAACAACGCATTAAAATTGTTGGTACATCCCAGGTATTTACTAGAGTTGTGAAACAGCTTAGAGAACAGACTTTTGAGGTTGTAGACTGCCGAACTCTTGCAGGTCGTTGGACCTTTACCAAGGCATTTGATGCAGAAGAATATAATGCAGTTTGCGACCGCCCAGAAGTGAAAATGAAACTTCGGAGATTGTGGCGGAAGAATTTTGTGCAGACAAAACGACTTCGAGAACTGTATGACAGTTACGCTAAAATTGAGCAGCTAACAAAAGAGTTAGAGAGCTAAAAAAGGGGCTGTAAGCCCCTTTTGAGAAAGCTCCGCAGGAGCTTTCTTCTTATCTTGATACATATAGAAATAACTCACGGCGAAAAAATCAGTTATAAAATAGGGTTAAACCCTTGATATTACTGAGTTTTTAGGCACAAAAAAAGCCTTGTTATTTGTGAAAGCTTTTGTTATAATTTAGGTGTTCAATCAAAATTATTTAGAAAGGTTTCACTGGATGGACAAGGTCTTTTCATCTTTTGTAATTACAGGTAAATTATAACATGGAGCATACTCAAAATCAAGCTCAAATACTCATAGATAAGAATTCCAAGGGCAAAAAAAGAGACTGGCGAGGTCGCAAGATTGCTAGTCTGAAATTGTCTGAGGTATTTCAGAATTTAGATTATAAGCCGAGCATGGTCGAGCGTGTTTCATCATGTGCAGAGGCTTTACGATTTCATAAGCAACCAGACGGAAGATTGAAACTATATCAGGCTTATTTCTGTAAAAATAAGCTCTGTCAAATGTGCAACTGGAGGCGGTCAATGAAATATTCTTATCAAACAGCCTGCATAGTCAATGAAGCTATGAAGCAATTTCCGAAAGGTCGATTTTTGTTTCTGACCCTTACAGTAAAGAATGTGCCAGGCTCTGAATTAAATGGCACATTAACGCAATTAACGAAGTCATTCGATAGACTTTTCAAGCGGAAGAAAGTACAGGCAAATTTACTGGGCTATCTTCGGTCTATCGAGGTTACTTACAACGAAGATAGAAAAGACTATCACCCACATATACACGTTCTATTGTTTGTTAGAGGGGCTTATTTTAATAGCAAAGCTAATTATTTAACTCAAGAAGAATGGGCAGAATTATGGGCAAAATCTCTTAAGGTTGATTATGTGCCAATGGTCGATATTAGGGCAGTTAAGGACCAGGGCAAAGGGCTTCATGGTGCCATTCTTGAAACGGCAAAATATCCAATGAAACCATTTGAACTAAGTATTGAGAATGCCCAGGTGGTTGATGATTTGTATAACGGGCTGTATCGAAAACGGCAGTTAGGTTATGGCGGGTTATTTAAGGAAATCAAGAAGAAACTAGCCCTAGATGATGCTGAAAATGGTGATTTAGTACATACTACAGACGATAGTGAAGTTTCAGACGGTACTAAAATCGTTGCAATCTGGAACGCAACGAAACAAAACTATTTCATCAAGTAAATTGTAATGATTGCATATTTTTTGAAATCTGCTATACTATAAGCAAGCAAAGATATTCGTTAGAATATACCAAAGCCCTCAGGAATTGCCGTTCCTGAGGGCTTTTTTTACGTTCTCAAAAGAGATTAACGGGTAGGGCTAGCTATCGATTAAGCTCATCATCTAACCACTTGCAAACGAAGTAAGCGACAACGTTAGCCACGATGTTGAGCAAGAGCTCGAGCAAGATATCCATTAGATAATACCTCCCTTCAAGTTATTCACTATTGGGGCAGATAGCAAGACTATTTTATCATATTTTTACACGTGTAAAAATATTCGGTTTTTAATGCCGAAGTGACACTCTCCAGGACAAAAAATATTCGTCTTTTTAGGGGTCAGTGAACGTTTTATGTCGCGAAAGTTCGTTGACGATAAGCTGGGACAGATTAAACTAGAAATCGTGTTGGTGGGGCATTAGACCGACCAACAGACGATTTTCTAAGTTTAGTCCCAGGTTCCTTGTCGTCAATGAAACCGTGAAATAAATATATAAAATGCATAGATTAACCTTAAGCAGTGCAATTTAACAAGAAATGGAACATTTTTTGTTAAATTGCTTTTTTTTTTTTAGCAAATTTAATTTTCTTGCGAATAGATTAATTGACCAGGAAAAAACACAAGGAGGTAAAAAATGAAAAATGATGTTTTAATTCTTGGAGCTCGTCCCTATGATTTTACCGATGAAAATACAGGTAAGCATATTTCTGGGGTTACTTTATGGGTACTACCTTTTGCAAATGAAGACCCGGCAAATCAAATTGGATTACTACCAGTCAAATATAGTTTGACACAGGAACAATTTGCAGTGATTGCCGGAGCGAGTTTTCCAGCTGTTGCAGAAATGCACATGCAGTTAAATATTGCTACAAAACGTATTAAGTTTGATCACTTTGAAAACATTCAGCCAGTTGACTTAGAAAAGGCTGCGTAATTTTATGAATGGGGTGTCTAGTGAAGATTTTGTCGGCTATAACAAGGCTCTCCTGGAAAAAATGGACCGACAAATAAAACAGAATGAAAACATTGAGAGCCAACTTAAAAAGATAAATGAACGACTAGAAAAAGCTGAAATTGCTCGTATTGATACCGAAAAGCAAAAACAAGCTGAAGAACAGGCAAGAATTGAGCGAGGGGAGCAGACTACTGAAGAGAAAAGCTTGACAGCCTTGGAAAATCTTACAAAAGTTATCCAGGAGCAACCACCTTCCTCAGATGATGCCATTCTGAAAGAACTTGAAAAATTAAATTCTAGCTATTCCGAATTGAAAACCTCAGAAACAACGAAACAAGTTCAAAAACTAGTGACTACAATTTCTAAAGATTACGAAGGAATGAAATTACAGACTTCTGTAATCAATAGTTACGGATTACTTTTTATACCTGCTATCCTCATTATCTTATTTCTCCATAATTCGCTGAAAGAATTTATTTAATCCTTGTCCGAGGGGACGTTAAACACCTAAAATTAAAAAAATTTTTTATAGGAGGTAATCAAATGATTACAGCAGATCTTATCCAACCAGTCGTACAAGCAGTTACAAGCAACTTTACAGCTATCGTTCCAGCTGGTTTGTCTATCTTAGCGTTGTCGCTCGGTGTTTCAGCAGTTCCGAAAGTTATTAAAAAATTCTTTTAATAATTTTCGGAAAAAGGGTACTTGTTTCAGCTTGTACCCTTTTTTGTTTTTAGGAGAATATGAATGAAAAGAATATTAAAAAAATGCCAATTATTATTTTGTGTTTTATTGCTTGTTTTCAGTAGTTATTACAACACACAGAA